>NZ_JAPIYN010000001.1:521043-560088 GCF_035617725.1 Mycobacterium sp. 94-17 | reverse complement strand
ACCCTCATTCGTCCGGCTACGACACGCCGGTTCTCACTTCACGGCCCGGCTCGTACACCACCTTGGTGGACGCAACCCTGGAGGATTTATCGCTGTACGCAGAAAAGGGCTATCTGTATCTGCTTAGCTTTAGCCGGGCGACGACCGCCATCGGTTGCGGCCAGCTTGATTACCGAATGTAGGAGCCAGTTATGTTCCTCTTGCCAATCATTCCGCGCCGCGCGGTAGTCGGAGCGATCGGGGCCGGCGCAATTACCGGCACGCTGTTATGCGCTACTGCGGGCACCGCCGCCGCCGATCCGCCGCCTCGGCCGGCCAACTGCACAGCTGCGGACGTAGCCGGCGTCGCGGCTGGTGTTGCGACGGCGCTCTCGACATACTTGTTCACTCATCCGGATGTGAACGAGTTCTATACCGGCCTTCAGGATCAGCCCAAAGATCAGATCCAAGGCGATGTGCAGAACTACTTCAGCACCAATCCGCAGGAGCAAGCCGACCTGGAGAACATCCGTCAGCCGATGACCGACATCAGGCAGCGTTGCCAGTGGACTCCATTACTTGGGCAGGGTGGCGCCACGCCCTGAGCGACGGGGCCGCCAGATCTAACTTTGGCCCAAAGCTGACGAAAGTCACCGAGCGCAACCTGCTGCAGGAATTCAGGTCTTATCGTGTGCGCACAGGAATGTACCGCGGCCCTCCGCTCGCTTACTGCCAACAAGCGGCCCGGCCATGAGGTAAGGAGATCGCGATGAAGCTGCGGGTGCGGCCTTGGACCGTCATGGGGATAGCGGTATTGGCTTTCACGTCGATTCCAGAGATATATGCCGTCGTGCAACCCCCGGGTGTGGCCAAAGCCGACGTGTGTGCGAGCGTCGGCAGGCGTGTGTCGGTCGGCGGGTGCACCAATGTTGCCGATACGGTCAACAGCTATGCCCCACCGCCGGCGGACTATGCGCCACTGCCGCAGGACTTTCCGCCGCCACCACCACCCCCGCCGCCGGTAAATGTTTGCGTTGGGGCCGGTCGGCGGGTCCATGTAAGCGGGTGCTTCTAAAGCGCGGCGCCGAGCGTGGGCACCGAAGGTCCAACAGTCGAAATCCGTGCCGGCTCACCCGCAGATCAGCTAAATCCCCGAATCCGCATCCCTGCTCGGGGCGGGATCACTGCGTCGCCGTGGATCTTTTAGCTTGTCCGGCAGGCGCTTTGCGGTTTCGGGTGAGAGCCACGAAAGATACATGACGAACATGGCCAAACTGAATATGCCGATCTGGATGTGGATGTCGATCATCACATGCAGCAGCACACCGGCAGACAGCACCCACGGCCGACATCGCGGGAACCAAACGAGCGCGCCCACGGCCAACTCGACCGAGATCGCTCCCCACGTCAGGATGTTCATCGCGAGGCCGTTCGTCACCAGCCACTCGGGTAGTGGCACACGACGCATGTCGTCAAGCCGCAACGCGTAGGAGACGGCGGTGCCGTTCAACCACGTTTCCCCGGACAGCTTCACTCGCGCCGAAGCGAGGTAGACGAGCGACATTTGAACCCGAATCAGTTGGATCGGCCACTTCGCTCGTATCTGCGCCGACCAAAAGGATCCCGTCAACCGTCTCTGATCGAGCGATAGCGCTGCGCCACAAGGGGATATCGCGAGCAGAAACGCTTCAATCCTGACAAGAACGTCTCCGGCATTGAACACCCACGGCGACCGTCGTTCAAATGACACGATCAGGACGAAGACAACGACGGCCGCCAGCCTGCTGTGCCAGCCGGTCAGCAGGGCGAGGGACGACAGCACTAGCACCACTGCCCCAATCAGCATGGCCTCGTTGCTGTTCCAGATTTCGAAAATCCCCCACGTATGCGCGACAGACGGCTGAGCCGGGGTGACCCCCCGGGCATCCAGCAACCCGTTGCGCATCGGTAGGAGCCACAGCCCCCAGAGCACAGCAAGCGCACCGAACGCGATGCGCACTACGCCCAGCGTGTACATCGGTTGCGGCTGAAACCAAAACGACTGCCACGCGTCGCCGACAGCGGACAGCCGCAGCCGAGCCGATCGCGCGATTGCGCTCATCGGTTGCCCGCCAGGTTCTCGCTATAGAGGGTTTCGACTGCCGTCTGGCCAGGACCGCCGGCGCCCGGCGGAGGAATTTCTCGTGTTCGAAGCAGCATCACGACGGTGACCGGTTGGTCGCCGGGGCGCGTCAACTCACGGACGGCCCAATGGGCGAACTCCGCACGAATCTGGCGTTCGGTCAGCAGATTCTCCTTGTATTTTCGCCAGCGATGCGAGTAGGCAACGCCAAATACCGCATTGGTGCGCGGAAGCGTCCACACCCTCTCGGATTTGTCCGCCATCGCGATGTGCACCTCGATGTCTTCCTGGCGCTGTGGCGGATTGGGCGCATACATCGACCAGTTCTGATCGAGTCCAAGAGGGACCGCGATCCGGTCCACCAACGGTGCGACGGCTCGTGTGATCGCGGCGGCCGGCAAGTTGCCCGCCACGCCGCTGCCCAAAACGACGACGATCATCGCGCTGGCGGCGACGTCGCGGACGCGCGGCACCCCGATTCTGTCGCGGATTCCCCGCCAGATGGCGGTCGCGCGGCGGTCGTTCTGCGCGTCTGGTGCTTCCGACATTTCGTCACCCCGCGTTAGGCAGACCGCCGCTCATCAAGATCGAGGCCGTCGCGTAGGAGCAAATGATAGATCGTCCGTCACGCGGACGTCCGACGAACGCCAGGGCAAAACCGTCGTTTGCCAGAAATCCTGGCAAACAGCTACATCACGACCGCGTGTTTGATTGACTTTCAAGGGTCAGGACTGCTCCGGGGGGTAGAAGGACGCGACCATGGCTGTGACGATCGGACACGCCAAGTTGATCATCCGCGGTCGCAGCGGGGTTGTCCGCGGTCTTCCTAAGACCAATTTCCGATGCCGGCCAGGGTTTGCTCGTCCGACGTGTGGGCCCTGTCGAAGGAACGAGCGATGACAGATAGACCGGTGCCACGCGGTCGACCGGGTGACCGGCACGGCAACAACCCCCAGGATCCCACCCAGCGCGGCTACGCACAGCCTCCCGCAGACAGGACGATCCGGTTTAACGCCTCCGAATTCGTTACCAGCCAAGCTGATGCGCTGGCATGGTCAGAGGCCCCAGACGACGGCGAGGAGCCCACTCAGTACTTGGGAGGGGACCCACATCAGCAATACCGGCAACTGCCGCACCGGGAACCCGCGCAACCGGATGACGAAGACGACGCACCGGTACAGCCCAAGGTGTGGTATCGCGGAACGGGCCTCTATTTCATTGCTGCCGGCGTGGTCGTGGCTGCTCTGACCAGCGGTGGTCTGGTCTATACGCTGACCAGTTCCACCCAAGTAACGGGCCCGCCGGCGACCACGAGTCCAACGGCGCCAGTGCCGGCGACCCAACCGGCCGGCGCGGGTACGGCGGGCGGGGGTGCACCCGCGCCCGCAAATCCGGCAACACCGGTTCAAGAGGTGCCGCCGCCCGGCGTGGGTAACACCTGGGCAGGCCCGCCAGCCGCAGTCAACGCGGGAACACCGGCGCCTCAGGCGCCTCCGCCCGGCGCGGGTGCGCCCCCCGCACCCGCGGATCCGCCACTGCCGGTGAATGCGCCGCCGGCTCCGGTGCCGGTGCCGGTGCCGTTGCCGTTGCCGGTCGTAGTACCGGTCCCGGTGCCGGTGGTTCCGCCGCCCGGCACGGGTACCACCGGAGCGGGAACGACCGGCACGGGCACCACGCAGACGGGGACGACCGGCACGGGCACCACGCAGACGGGGACGACCGGGACCGGCACCACCCAAGCGGGCACCACCGGCACTGGCACCACCGGCTCCACCACAGGCAGCACCACCGGTAGCACCACCGGCTCCACCACAGGCAGCACGACTAGCAGCAGCACAACTGGCACCACCACGGGCAGCACCACTAGCAGCAGCACAACTGGCACCACCGGCAAAGGCAGCACTCAAACCGGCACCACCAGCGCGGGCACTACCGGCAGTGGCGGCAACCCTGGCCAACAGAAGTGCAAACAACTTGGGACGTGCTGACAAAATCACGCGCCAAACGAGCATCGGCGGCGAGGTGACGAGTCTCGAGCAGTCCTCGAATAGCGACATGACAACGGTTCAGCGGGCATGCGCTGCGCTCACGAAAGATTCACACCGGCTTGCGAACTGGATGTTTCGCAGCGGGCGTGCCAACGGTGGCGACCGCATTGCACTCCGCCCCGCGATTTTCACGATTTCCGTTGTAACTCACAGCTCAGGCATTTACGCTCGCATCGACGAGTCGGGCGACGTCAACAACTCCATCACCACACAGCATCACAAGACCCGGAGGTCGGGACGAGCATGTTGTCCCTCAGCGAATCTCACGGCCCGTTAGGCGTTCGAGAACCACGCGGAGTCGCCGTCTCATGACTGTCCAGCCGCTGAACCAAGGTCTGTGCGGATGCGCCGCCCCGGTCCTCCAGCCGGCCTCCTGGCGGTGACGTCAATGGATGCCGCGGGCTTCTTCTACATTCTCTTTCTCGTTTTCTTCTTCGCTATCGGTGGAATCGTGTTCGGGGTCTTCGTCGCCCAGACGAGGCCCGCGAAGGCGCGGGCAAAGGCGAGGGCCCGAGCCGCACGGGCCAGAAATGCGGCCTCGCAAGACGCCGACGTTCGTCCTGCCGGGGTGGAGCTCCAGCACGACGACTCCACCCCTGCACCGAGTTCGGGCAAGGCGACCGGCGTAGACGCACCGTCCGAGCGCTCCAAGCTCTATTTGGACTTCTGGGAGCAGTTTCTCAACCGCGTGACCGCCGAGCATCCCGGCTGGACAAAGAGGAAAGCACCGACACACGCGCCGCGATGCAACCTGCCCACCGGCGTGGGCGCGGTCTCCTACTCAACCGCCTTCACCCCCCAGGGTCTCGGCGTGCAGCTCTACTTCGGCAGTTCCGATCCCGGCATCAATTCGGGCAGGTTCGAGGCACTCCGTGCGACCAAAGACGAATTCGAGCGGGCCCTCGGGCTGGTGGCCCAGTGGGACGACAAGCCCGGCAAGAAGGCCACCGCGATCTGCGTGACATCGCAGTTCGGGAGTGTTGCGGACGTGGACCTGTGGCCCGCGATGCTCGACTGGGTGCTCGATCAGCACGAGCGGTTCAGGCAAGCGGTGGATGCGGTCGGTGGGCTTCAAAGGCTCAAAGAGGCGAGCCCTCGCAAGCGTTTCGCAGAAGTCAGCTGACCGGCCGGCGAACCACCGGGACCCTGGGCCCGGCGACGCGCGTCCCGAAGAGCGCGACGTGGCGAACTTCATGCGGTATGGGTGTCGCGGCCGCGATCACCAAGCTCGGCAAGGCCTGTGCCGACCGCCGACCACGTCGAATCGTATGATGTTGTCACACAACGCAGCCGGGCGGCCGGCCCCCTCCACGCCGCCATCGTCCACGCGCCGGTTCGGTGCACATCCGGCCGGGATTGCCCTCCGGCACGAGAACATCGAAAACCACTGCTATTCAACGCGATTAACGGTTTGCTTGCGCGCTTACAGCGAACTTACGCCGGCCGCCGCACCCATCTGAATCCCGACAAGTGCACGCTCACGGCGGTCGGCGTGAGGTCACATGACATCAGCAGGAAAATTTCAGTCATTACACAGCATTTCAGGTCGCACACAGTGCGGAGTAGAGGACTAGCATCGATACTGGCGTGCCACAAAAGAAGCGGAGCGCTAGTTGCTTCGTTGGGGCACACGACTTAACGGGGTGTGCGATGCGAAAGCTAGTCGCGACACTGATCGCAGTTGGGGCGGTAATGCTCAGCGGGGCTACCGCACGCGCCGAGGAACGGCCGTCATTACCTTCTCCCCGCCCTCCGTTCGACACACCGAAGTGCCTGAGTTTCGATTTCAATCCGCCGGCGCACTGGAATTACCTGCCCTGTGGGTGGTCGACGGATGGCAAGCGGTGGTTTCCGCCGCCGCCATAGCCGAATTAGCCTGAAGCAGACCGGCGCGGGTGGGCGCGCGAAAAGCCCTCAGCCGCTGGCAAAGTGACGTTGAGGTGCCCACTTCGTGCGGCGGCTCACGCTGCAGACGCCCGCATCCCCCCGGGCGTCCGCAGCGAAAGCGCGGGCAGCGGTTCTAGGGCAGCACGGTGTGCATCAGCATTACGTCGTATGCCGACCACAGCGACAGGTTGAAGTACAGGTCACGTCCTGACGACCAGGGGTGAATCATCGGCGCGTAGATACCGCCGGGCATCTGGAAGGACGACACCAGCGGCTGCTCGGGGCTCCACGGCCCTTGCGGCGTCGGTGCGGTCCGCGCCACCACGTCGTTGCTGCCGCCATTCGTGTACAGCACCAGGTATTGCTTGAGATAAGTGTTGTACTGGGCGGACATTTCGCCAACCGGCCCCGGGAAGATCGGGGTCGCCGCGCCCGGGTTGCTCGCCACCCAATGGCCGCCGTTGTCGCCGTTCCAGTACTGGTATTTCGTCAGGTCGGGCAATTGAGCCGGTGGGACGCGAGAGAGAAAGGCCGCGCCGCCGCGTCCCGACGGGGTGCCGAACTGATACAGGTAGCCGTCGTTGCCCTTCATGAACGCGCCCATCTGGAAGTTCTCATTTCCCGGCGTAAACCCGGCTCCCGGAATGGCATCCGGCGATGCCGTACGAATGGTAGTCGGGAAGATCCCCCAGTTCTGGCCGTTGTCGTTGGACCGCGCGATTGCCGAGTAGTTCGTCGACCATTCGCCGTCACGGCCCCACTGGCGGATGGACATGTAGCTCATGTACTGCGTTCTGCCCATCGACATCGCGGCGGTCGGGATGATGCCCGTCTCGTGCGCGGCCTTATGGATGGTGTTGACGACCTGCTTGGAAAGTCCGGGCGCCCAGACCGGTGAGCCCGAATACCTGTCGTTGGGCACACCATCGGCGAAGTGAATGCCCCTGGACAGATCGTGGTCATTGCTGCGGAACAGGGTGTTGTAGCGCCACTGCTGGCCGTGCACCTTGCAGTAGCCGAAGGTGTCACCGAATGCCATCAGCACCTGGCGGTTGGCGGGATCGCCGTTGTCCCAAGCGATCCCGAGGTCGGTTCCCGAGATGCTGAAGCGCTGCAGGGTCTTGTTGGGGCCATTCGGCCCGGTCACCCAGTCGACGAGCGACGTCGGTGCCCCCGCGATCGAAGGAGGCGGCGGTCCCGGCTCGGGCTGCGGCTGCGGCTGCGGCTGCGGCATCGGCGCGGCGTTGGGGCGCAGCTCGTTGGCGTTGGGCGGCAGCTGGCCCCCGGGCGTGGGCGGGTTGGGGCCGGGCGGCAGCACCTCGGCCTGCGGGTGCAACGGAGCGGAATACTGCCGGCCCGGGGCCGCAGGCTTGAGCAGTGACGAGATCAGCGGACCCAGCCGCGGTAGCGGCGCCTGGTCATTCGTGTGCGTCGGACGGCGCCCGGTCGGCGGCTGCACGACCGGCTGGGGCGCGGGCATCGCCGGCGGCGCGGCGGGAGGATCCACGTTCGCCTCGGCTGCGCCGCACGGCGTGGCGTTTGCCGTCGGAGCCGGCCCTACCACGAGGACGAATCCGATAGCGGCCGCCGAAGCCATCACTAGCGACACACTTCGCAGAAACGCCGACATGTAGCACCTTTCGAGGGGTAGGACACCGCGCTGATGTCCGCCAGCTTGGCCCCTGTGACGATAGTGACTTGCGGGACGAATGTGACTAGCGATGGGTTGATAGGTATCCATCCGTGACCGTGTCGCAACTCAACGATCAGCGTCCGCGGGCGGCCCGGCAATTGGTTAGCTCGTTGCTCATATAGGCAGATCAGCAGCGCTACCAGCTTTGCCGACGACGGGGCGCCGTCGCGGTTACCCGGCACCCGGCGCGCTGCCAGGATGGACCCCGGCCGGCGTCACCGACAGGGGGCGTGGCCCTTCACCTCGGCGAAGCTCGCCGCCACCGGCGGGCACCCCGCCACCAGCCGAGCGGCGCCGGCGCGGCGTTTGCGGGGTGCTTCCCCGGGCGTCGTTGTCGCTTTGCTGGACGCGAGAGTGATCCCAGGCGGCAAAGCTGGCCGCCGATCGGTACAAACGCACCACATTGCCGCAGCTCAGCCTCGTGCCGGCGTCAGCACCGACAACCGTCCGGTGCGGCACCACCGGCGTTTCACTCTCAGCGAGATCGGGGCGGCATGTTTGTCGACACGCGTCGATGGCAATGATCCAACAGAGGCGAGTGCGTCGGCCGGCCTTCGTACTCGCCTAGGTCCCGTCGGTTCAGCCCGAGAGCCGACGGGGCCGCCCCTTTTTCGAGCCCTACCGCCGACACGGCGCCGGACGACATCGGGTCGGCGATAGGCCTCAACAACCCCGCGGTGCGGGAGTACCGTCGGCGTATGGGCGGCTCGGCCGGTGTGTGGATTCTCGGTGGTTATCAAAGCGATTTCGCGCGCAACTTGACCAGAGAAGGTCGCGACTTCGCCGCGTTGACCGCCGAAGTGGTTGACGAGACCCTCGCCGCAGCGGGGGTGGATGCCGCCGAGATCGGCGTCGTGCACGTCGGCAACGCCTTCGGTGAGATGTTCGCGCGACAGGGCCACCTCGGAGCGATGCCGGCCACGGTGTGCGACGGCCTCTGGGAAACCCCGGCCACGCGGCACGAGGCCGCGTGCGCGTCGGGCAGCGTGGCGGCACTGTCGGCCATGGCCGATCTGCGATCGGGCGCCTACGAGGCCGCGCTGGTGGTGGGCGTCGAACTGGAGAAGACCGTGCCCGGCGAAATCGCGGCCCAGCATCTGGGTGCGGCCGCCTGGACCGGACACGAGGGGGCCGACGCCCGCTACCTGTGGCCATCGATGTTCGCCCAAGTCGCCGACGAATACGACCGTCGGTACGGCCTGGACGACGCGCACCTGCGGGCCATCGCGCAGCTGAACTTCGCCAACGCGCGGCGTAACCCCAACGCGCAGACCCGCGAATGGATGGTCCCCGACCCGATCGTCGACGACGACGCGAGCAACCCGGTCACCGAAGGCCGGCTACGGCGATTCGACTGCAGCCAAATGACGGACGGCGGAGCGGGATTGGTGCTCGTCAACGACACCTACCTGCGTGAGCATCCCGATGCACGGCCCATCGCGCGGATCGACGGGTGGGGCCATCGCACCGTCGGGTTGGGTCTGCGACAGAAATTGGACCGCGCCGACGGCGACCCGTACGTCCTGCCGCATGTGCGCGCGGCGGTACGCGACGCGCTGCGTCGCGCACGGCGCGACCTCGACGACGTCGACGGATTCGAAGTGCACGACTGCTTCACCCCCAGCGAGTACCTGGCAATCGACCACATCGGACTGACCGGCCCGGGCGAATCGTGGAAGGCCATCGAGAACGGCGAGCTCGAGATCGGGGGCCGGCTGCCGATCAACCCCAGCGGCGGCCTGATCGGCGGCGGGCACCCGGTAGGTGCCTCCGGTGTGCGCATGCTGCTCGACGCGGCCAAGCAGGTCAGCAACGCCGCCGGGGAGTATCAGCTCGAAGGCGCCCAGACCTTCGGCACCCTGAATTTCGGCGGCAGTACCGCCACCACAGTGAGTTTCATCGTCAGCGGCACCGAAGGCGTGTGACCATGGATGTTGAGATCGTCGGCAAGTTCTTGTCCACGCTGCCCGAAGACGACGAGCATCCTTACCGCACCGGGCCGTGGCGCCCCCAGACCACCGAGTGGGACGCAGACGACCTCATCGCCGTCGAGGGCGAGATCCCCCGCGATCTGGACGGCGTCTATTTGCGCAACACCGAGAACCCGTTGCATCCGGCGTTGAAGACCTATCACCCGTTTGACGGCGACGGCATGGTGCACGTGGTCGGCTTCCGGGACGGAAACGCCTTCTACCGCAACAGGTTCATCCGCACCGACGGCTTCCTCGCCGAGAACGAGGCGGGCGGGCCGCTATGGCCGGGCCTGGCCGAGCCCGTGCAACTGGCCCGCCGCGACCACGGGTGGGGCGCGCGTACGAAGATGAAGGACGCGTCGAGCACGGACGTCATCGTCCATCGCGGAATCGCGCTCACCAGCTTCTACCAGTGCGGCGACCTGTACCGGATCGACCCGTATTCGGCCGACACGCTCGGCAAGGAGTCCTGGAACGGTAGGTTTCCGGCCGATTGGGGGGTGTCCGCACATCCCAAGGTGGACAACAGAACCGGCGAACTGCTGTTCTTCAACTACAGCAAGCAAGAGCCGTACATGCACTACGGCGTGGTCGACGAGCGCAACGCACTGGCACACTATGTCGACATCCCGCTACCCGGCCCACGTCTCCCCCACGACATGGCCTTCACCGAAAACTACGCCATCCTCAACGATTTTCCGCTGTTCTGGGATCCGCAGCTGCTCGAGCACGACGTGCACCTGCCGCGCTTCTATGCCGAGATCCCGTCGCGGTTCGCGGTGATCCCGCGCCGCGGCGGCACCGGGGACATCCGCTGGTTCGAGGCCGACCCCACCTTCGTGCTGCACTTCACCAACGCCTACGAGGAGGGCGACGAAGTCGTGCTCGACGGCTTCTTCGAAGGCGATCCGTCTCCGCTCGATGACGGGGGAACCAAGTGGGACAAGCTATTTCGCTTCCTCGCCCTCGATCGATTGCAGGCCCGGCTGCACCGGTGGCGTTTCAACCTGGTCACCGGGGCGGTGCGAGAAGAGCGGCTCTCGGAGTCCATCACCGAGTTCGGCACCATCAACCCTGAGTGCGCCGGCCGCGCGTACCGCTACACCTATGCCGCCACCGGAAAGCCCGGCTGGTTTCTGTTCGATGGCCTGGTCAGACACGACCTGCGCACCGGAACCGAGGAGGGCTTCTCGTTCGGTGCGGGCGTCTACGGCAGCGAGGCCGCGATGGCGCCACGCGTCGGCGCCACCGGTGAGGACGACGGCTACCTGATCACCCTTACCACCGACATGAACACCGACGCCTCCTACTGCCTGGTGTTCGACGCGGCCCGGGTCGGCGACGGCCCGGTGTGTAAACTGCAACTGCCCGAACGCATTTCCAGCGGCACCCACTCGACGTGGGCACCCGGTGCGCAGTTGCGGCGCTGGGACACCGCCGACTCTGCCGCCGGGGCGGTCGGGCTGTGACGAGCGCGGACAAGCACCACCACAAGACACACTGGCCGCCGCAACTGGCTGCCATCGGCGCCATCCGTTTCGCGCGCCGCTCTTCACATTTCGCGGACACCGTGCGGTTCTATCGCGAACTGGTGGGGCTGCCGCTTTACGAAACCTTCGGCGACAGCTACGGAAGCAACGGCGCCATCTTCGGGTTGCCGAGCTGGAACCTCACGATGGAAATCGTGGAGGCCACCGGGACGGTCGCGGTGGACCATCACGAACAGCTGTGCCTGTATTTCCCCGATCAGCAGGCGCAGCAAGCCGCCCTGGCCCGCCTGCGCGACGCGGGCATCGAACCCGTCGAACAACACCCGTACTGGCAGGCCACGGGCGCGGTCACCTTCCGCGACCCGGATGGTCGCGAAATAGTGTTCGCGCCCTTCGTATTCGGCGTCAACGAGCCCGACGGCAGCGCCGCCTCGGGGACGCATGAATTCCCGTCGGGCTGAGGTTTCAGCGGCCGAACCGGCCGGACGCCAACGCGGCGATGACGGCCACCAGCGAGCACGCCACCGCGCATACGGCGGCGCCCGCACCGACGTACAGCCCGTATTCGGCCGACACCGGCGGGTTGACGTTCAACTTGTAGTACCACACGGTGAGCGCCACGATCAGCAACGAAATCAACAGCGCGGCAAACGAAGCGAGCCTCATCGACAGACCGCGGCCTATCATCGCGCCGGCCACCAGCAGCGTCGAGGCCAACAGCACGATGAGCTGACCCCCGCCGAACCCACGGGGCAGTTCCAGGTTGCCGTGGGTGCCGCCGATCGCGCTGGCCCAGCCCCCGCCGTTCACCGTCGTGCGCAGCCAGGGCAGCCAGGCGCTGGCCGACAGCACGACGGCGCAAAAGGCCACCAGCCAACCGGGGCGCAGTCGGCGGGTCATGGTAGCGAGACTAGCTCATCGCTTCGGCCCACCGTGCTTTGAAAACAAGCGAATTCGTCGTCGCCCCCGTCATGCTAGGTCTGCAGCGACGACAGGTTGAACACCGCGACGCTAGACGCTAGGGACATCCTCCGACCGGCACCACGCGGCGCCCGACTTTGTCGCTGTGAGGCGGGCGAAGGACACACCCTTTCTCGGCGGTGACACAAGTGAATCGTGAGACACCCGCGCGACGAACACCGCCGCTCAGCGACCGGGGCGGCGGCTTCCGTTGGTGCCCGGGTCGGGCCCGGTGAACACCGTGACGAAGTTCTCCAGCGACTGGTTGATGTCGCCACGCAGGGCCGCGGCGACGATCATGCCGATGGGACCGAACAGCGCAGGCCCGCCCAGGTGCACGTCGAAGCTGACGATGGAGCCGTCGTCGCTGGGCTTGATCTTCGCCATCAACTTGACCTTCACCCCGCCGACACCGTCGCCGTTGAGCGTCATGCCCTCGGGCGGCTTGTAGCGCACGACGGTCCATTTGATCCGGTTGTACATGCCCTTGACCTCGACGATCGACTCGACGACCGTGCCCTTGTCGATCTCGTCGGGCATGGTGCTGCGCCACACCCGGTGAATGGTCAGCCAGTCCTTGAACCGGGACAGGTCCGAGGCGTGCTGCCACGCCACCTCCGGCGGCAGCGGGACATCGATGGATCCGGAAAGCTTCGCCATCGCTCAGTTCTGCTGGTCGCCGGAGTCGGCGGCGCCGGTGGCCTTTTTGGCCTGATCCTGCACCTGATGGATGGTGTCGGTGTACTTGCCCTGCGTCTTCTCGTCGACGAACTCACCGGCCTTGTCGATCGCCATCTCGACCTTGTCGGCGTTCTGCGATAACAGATCCTTGGCCTTGTCCAAGAAACCCATGCGTCCTCCCTTTTTCCGGCATCGTACTTGGCCGCAGCCTTTGCGCTGCGGGTGAGCCGACACGCTCAGCGCCACAACCGCGGCTGCACGCCCAGCACTTTGGCCCGGATCCACCACGTGGCCTCGATGGCGGCGGCGCCCAGCACACCGATGCCCAGCGCGGCCGAGGTCACCGCGACATTGGACGGGTCGAGCATAAATTCCTTGCGCGTCAGCGGCAGGCTGAAAATCACGACATAGGCCAGGGCCGAGGCGATTACCAGCGCCACCCGCCACCACTGGTAGGGGCGGGCCACCACGGCCAGCACCCATAGCGCCGTCATCAGCAACGTGATCAGGGCGGCGGTGGACGCTTGATCCTGTTCGACGAAGGTGGCGTGCCGACCGTGATAGGCCAGCAGGTAGGAGGCGAACGTCGCGGTGCCGACGATCAGTCCGGAGGGCAGCGCCGAGGTGAGCACACGGCGCACGAAACCCGAGTTAGCGCGTTCGTTGTTGGGCGCCAGCGACAGGATGAACGACGGTATCCCGATGGTGAACCAGGCCGCGATGGTGACGTGGATGGGCTGGAACGGATACAGCAGCGGGTCGGCGTTCAGCGGTTTGGCGAGCAGGCATTCGATGCCCACCAGCAACGCCAGCAGCACCGAGTACACCGTCTTGGTCAAGAACAGGTTGGCGACGCGCTCGATGTTGCCGATCACCCGGCGCCCCTCGCCCACGACGTAGGGCAGTGTGGCAAACCTGTTGTCCAACAGCACGATCTGTGCGACGGCACGCGCCGCCGGGCTGCCGGCGCCCATCGCGACACCGATATCCGCATCCTTGAGCGCCAGCACGTCGTTGACGCCGTCACCGGTCATCGCCACGGTGTGCCCGTGCGTCTGCAAGGCGTGCACCATGGCGCGTTTCTGGTCCGGCCGCACCCGGCCGAAGGTGGTGTGGGTGTCGAGTGCGTCGGCCAATCGCGCAGACTCTGAGGGCAATTGGCGCGCGTCCATCGTCTCGCCGTGCAGACCGAGTTTGCCGGCGACGGCGCCGACCGAGACCGCGTTGTCCCCGGACAGCACTTTGACCGAAACACCCTGTTCGGCAAAGTAATCCAGAGTGTCGCGCGCGTCGGGGCGCACCTTCTGTTCGAGGACCACCAACGCCGCGGGGGTGACGCGGCCCGGCGCGTCGGGATCGTCGACGGCGACGCCGGCCGCGCCGACCAGCAGGACCCGCAGCCCCTGCGCCCCGATCCTCTCGGCCTGTTCGGCCGCCGCCGAGGCCGGCTCGAGCAAGACGTCCGGAGCGCCCATCACCCAGTTGCCGTGGTCTCGGAACGAGACGCCGCTCCACTTGGTCGCCGACTTGAAAGGTGCTGTCGCCGTGGCGGTCCAGCCCGGTGGTTGGTGGTAGGCCTCGGCGATGGCCCGCATGCTCGCGTTGGGTCGCGGGTCGGCGGCGGCCAACGCGGCCAGCACGTCGCAGATCCGCTCCCCCGACTGGCTGAGCTCATCCACGGTTGCGACTCGCATGCCGCTTTCGGTCAGGGTGCCCGTCTTGTCGGCGCAGACCACGTCGACGCGTGCGAGTCCCTCGATGGCGGGCAGCTCCTGCACCAGGCACCGGCGCTGACCCAGCCGTACCACCCCCACCGCGAACGCGACCGAGGTGAGCAACACCAGGCCTTCGGGCACCATGGGCACCAACGCGCCGACCGTGCGCAGCACGGCCTGCCGCCAGTCCGCGTGCGTGGTGAACAGCTGGGTGTAGATGGTAAGCAGCCCGGCGGGCACCAACAGGTAGGTGATGAACTGCAGGATGCGGTTGATCCCGCTGCGCAGTTCGGATTTCACCAAGGTGAACTTGCTGGCCTCCTCGGCGAGCCTGGCCGCGTAGGCGTCCGGCCCGACCTTGGTGGCGCGGTAGGCGCCGCCGCCCGCGACGACGAAACTGCCCGACATCACCGCGTCGCCGACGTCCTTGGCGATCGGGTCAGCCTCACCGGTCAGCAGCGACTCGTCGACCTCCAGGTTCGCCGCTTCGACGATCTCGCCGTCGACGACGACCTGATCGCCGGGGCCCAACTCGATGATGTCGTCGAGCACCACCTCGCCCGGAGGCACCGCCGTGGTTCCGGATTGCCTGCGCACCAAGGGTTTCGCCTGCCCCACGATCGCGAGCTTGTCCAATGTCTGCTTAGCGCGGATCTCCTGGACCATGCCGACGACGCTGTTGGCGACGATCAGCAGCCCGAACATCCCGTTGATCACCGAGCCGGTCGCGAGCACGATCAGCAGCAGCACCCCCAGGATCGCGTTGATCCGGGTGAACACGTTGGCCCTGGCGATATCGGTGATGCTGCGCGTGGCGCGTTCCCGTACCGCGTTGCTCTTGCCGTCGGCCACGCGCTGCGCGACTTCGGCGTCGGTCAGGCCAGAGGTGGTGGAGGCGAGAGTCATCGCGTGAAGGTTCCCAGCTTGTTCGAGTCGTAGTACTCCAGGTTCAGCGTGGCGGCGGGGAACCCGGCAAACGTGGCCTTGGAAATCGTTCCGGGCGGCGCGTTTTCGTCGATCAGTGGGAAGGTGAACGTGTCGCCGTCCCAGTGGGTGAGGGTGGCCGTCCGGTTCTTTGGACCCATCGCCAGTTGCAGCGCGCCGTCTCGTACGGTCACGACGGCCGGCCCCCAGTAGTCGCTGGCGTAGCTACCGGCGTAGTCGCCCAGTGGCCTGGGCGGGGCGGGGCTGGCCGGGGGCCGCGCGCCGAGCAGCGACCCCACCGGGTTGTTCAGCCAGCCGATCGCCTTCTTGTACAACGATCCCCAATCCTGGCGGACCTGACCATACCGGACGAGGTCCATGAATTCGGCGGTCAGCGTTTCCGGAATGCCATAGGGCGCGGCGTTGGTCAGCGCGATGATGCCCAGATCCTCAGACGGCAACACCACGAAGTTGGTCGCCGCGCCCAGATCGAAAGCGCCCGAATGGCTGTACTCGGTGCGACCCGACGAGTCGACCGAGGCGTTGAAGCCGTATCCGTAAAAGCCGGTGCGCGCCCGCGGCGTCTTGGCCGGCGACGACACCATTTGCGGGCTGACGGCGGGCAACAGGGCTTCCGGCGATGCGATCCGCCGGCCGTCGTAGGTTCCGTTGCCCAGCAACATCAACAGCCAGCGCGCCATGTCGTTCACCGACGAACTGACCCCGCCCGCCGGCGACTGGGGATCCGGGTCGCGCTGAAACCGGGCCTGCCACTTGTCGTCGATCTTGATGTGGTTGACCGCGCGGTTGGGCCGGGCGGCGAAGTCGGCGAACCGCGAACTCGTCGACGCCATGCCGAGCGGGCGGTACAGCGCCTCGTCGGACAGGTCCTCCCACGGCTTTCCAGCCGCGGCCGCCACAGCCTCGGCACCGGCGGTGACCCCATAGTTGGTGTAGGCGTAGCTGATTCGGAACGGGTCCAGGGGCAGGTACTTGAGCCGTTCCAGCGTTTGCCGACGGTCATAGCCCAGGTCTTCGAGCTTGTCGCCGGCGTGGTCGGGCAGTCCGGAGCGATGCGAATACACGTCGGCGACGGTCACTTGGCTGGTGACATAGGGATCGTGCAGTGTGAACCACGGCAGCTTGGACGCGACGGGCGTGTCCCAGGCAACGACGTTGTCGCTGACCTCGTGCGCGATCACCGTGGCGCCGACCGATTTGGACACCGAGGCCAGCTGGAAGACTGTGTCGGCATCCACCCTGTTGCCCTGGTCCTGCCCTTTGCTCACATCCTTGACACCGAAACCCTTGGCGTACAACACCTTTCCGCCATGCACGACGGCCACGGCCATTCCCGGGATACCGGTACCCTTCATCAGGTCACCGACCAGCCCGTCGAGCTTGGCGACGGCCTCGCCGATGCGGCCCGCGGGTATCGCCACACCCGAGGCCTCGTTCGGCGGCACGTCGGTCGGGGTGGACGGCGGCGCGGCTGCCGGCGGCGCGGAACCGCATCCGGTCAACCCCAGCAGCATCACCGCGATTGCGGCCGCACGTTTGGTCATCCGCGAACCCTAACGCCGTGACGCTGCGCGCCGCGGCAACCTACAGCCGCCACCAGTCGCCGGACTCCTCCGGCACCGCGGGATCGATGCGCTGACCGGGCCGCGGCACCGCCACGCTCACCTGCTCGGGCGCGGCGGCGGCGAGCAGCCGCTCGACCGGTTCCGACCAGGGGTGCGGGGCCAACCGGAAAGTGCCCCAGTGGATCGGCACCAGCAGTCCGCCGTCGGTGACGTCCAGATGCGCGCGCACCGCCTCCTCGGGGTTCATGTGTACATCGGGCCAGGCCGTGTTGTAGGCGCCGATGGGGAGCAGGGTCACATCGAACGGCCCATGATCGGCGCCGATCTGCGCGAAGCTCTTGGTGTAGCCGGTGTCGCCGCCGAAGTACGCGCGGTGCGTCGGCCCGACGAACGCCCACGACGCCCACAGCGTGGTGTTGCGGTCCAGAAAGCGTCCCGAGAAATGCCGCGCGGGCACGCACACCACCGTGAGCTCGTCGACCTTGGCGCTCTGGTGCCAGTCGAGCTCGACGATGCGGTGCTCGGGGATCCCCCACCTGCGCAGGTGGGCCCCGATGCCGAGCGGCACGAAGAACGGTGCCCGCTGAGTGCGGGCCAGCGCCCGGACCGTGTCGATGTCGAGGTGGTCGTAATGGTCATGGCTGATCACCACCGCGTCGACGGCGGGCAGCGCCTCGAGATGGACCGGCGGCGGATGGAGCCGCTGCGGCCCGACGACGTCCGACGGCGAACACCGGTCGCTCCACACCGGATCGGTGAGCACCCGGTAACCGTCGATCTCCAACAACGCGGTGGAATGACCGAACCAGCTCACGGCCAATCGCCGCGGATCGGTGTCGAGCATCCCCGGCGAGGCCAGCGGGATCGGCCCCTTCGGCCGGCTGCCGCCGCGGTTGCCGATCAGTTCCCAGGCGATGAGCCGCAGCTGTTCCCGGTCCAGCGTGATCTCGGACGCCGGCTCGAGGTTGACGAAGACCCCGTCGCGGATGTGCGGCGACTCGGCCGCCACCGCCGCGATCGAAGCGGGGTGGGCGCCGAGCGCGTCCGGTGCGCCGTGCAGCGCGCGCACCAGCCAACCTCCGGCCGCCAGCGACGCCGTGCCGGCGACCAGCCGCAGCGTCCCCCGCATGTTCGTCACGCCCCCTGGAACTTCGGCGGCCGCTTCTCGATCCGGGCGACCTGGGCCTCGACGACGTCCTGGCTGCCCCAGGCTTTGTCGAAGAGCTCCTTGTGCACCGGACCGGCCTCTTCGATGGCGCCGTCGTCGTTGAGCACCCGCTTGGCGTGCTGGATCGCCAGCGGGGCCAGCCCGGCGATCTCGGCGGCCCAGGCCTGGGCGTCGGCCAGCGTCCCGATGCGGTTGGCCATGCCGGTCTGCAGCGCCGTGTCGGCGGTCAGCTTCTCCGCCGTCAGCAGCATCGCCCGGGCCCGACCGTGACCGACCAGCGACGACAGCCGCCGGATGCTCCAGTTATCAAGGGCCAGGCCATATTTCGAGGTCGGAAATTGGAAGAACGCGTCGGGTGCGACGACCCGCAGATCGCACTGCATGGCCAACTGCAGCCCGGCGCCGATGGCCGGGCCGTTGACCGCCCCGATCACCGGGATCAGCGTGGCGTCGAGCACCCTGTGCAGTTCGATGAGCCGGTCGGGGTAGTCGGCGGCGAAGGCGTCTCCGCTCAGGTCGGCGCCGGCGCAGAACGCCGAGCCCTGACCGGTCAGCACGATCGCGCGGGTGGAGCCGTCACCCGCCTTCAGCACGGCCTCGCGCAGCTCCTCGACCAGCTCGGAGTTCAGCGCGTTGCGGCGCTCGGGACGCTGAAGCTCGATCGTCATAACTGCTTCGGCCTGGGTAACACCGATCATGGCAGCCACCCTATATAGCCTCGTCACGTGAGTCGTATTACGGCTGGTCAACTGCGCGAGGCGGTGCTGGACGAGAATTCCTTCGTCCGCTGGGACAGCGAACCGCTCACCGTGCCGGTCAGCGCGTCCTACGCCCAGGCGCTGGCCGACGCCCGGGCCGCGACGGGCCTGGACGAAGCGGTGCTCACCGGCGAAGGGCGGCTGTTCGGGCGCCGGGTCGCGGTGGTGGTCTGCGAGTTCGGCTTCCTGGGCGGGTCGATCGGGGTGGCCGCGGCCGAGCGGATCACCGCCGCGGTGCAGCGGGCGACGGCCGAGGGGTTGCCGCTGCTGGCCTCGCCGAGCTCGGGCGGCACCCGAATGCAAGAGGGCACGGTGGCCTTTCTGCAGATGGTCAAGATCGCCGCGGCCGTCCGGCTGCACAAACAGGCGCACCTGCCCTACCTGGTCTATCTGCGCAATCCGACCACCGGCGGGGTGTTCGCGTCCTGGGGCTCGCTGGGCCATGTGACGGTCGCCGAGCCCGGCGCGTTGATCGGCTTCCTCGGCCCACGCGTGTACCAGCTCCTCTACGGCGAACCGTTCCCCGAGGGTGTACAGACCGCGGAAAATCTGCAACGACACGGCGTGATCGACGGTGTGGTCCCGCTCGACGAGCTACGCCGGACGCTGGACCGCGCCATGACCGTGATCGCCGACGCTCCCCAACCGCTTTCCGCGCCGGAGCCCCCCGAGCCGATCGCCGACGTCCCGGCATGGGATTCGGTGGTGGCGTCGCGGCGGCCCGACCGGCCCGGGGTGCGGCTGTTGCTGCGACACGGCGCCACCGATCGGGTGCTGCTGTCGGGGACCGGCCAGGGCGAGGCGGCGACCATGCTATTGGCGCTGGCCCGATTTGCGGGCCAGCCAGCGGTGGTGCTGGGCCAACAGCGGTCGACGGGCGGTCTGGTGGGGCCCGCCGCGCTGCGTGAAGCCCGTCGCGGCATGGCCCTGGCCGCCGAGCTGCGGCTGCCGCTGGTGCTGGTGATCGATACCGCGGGGCCGGCGCTGTCGGCCGACGCCGAACAGGGCGGGCTGGCCGGGCAGATCGCGCAATGCCTGGCAGAGCTGGTGACGCTGGATACCCCGACGGTGTCGGTGTTGCTGGGTCAGGGCAGCGGCGGGCCGGCGCTGGCGATGGTGCCCGCCGATCGAGTGTTGGCCGCGTTGCACGGCTGGCTGGCTCCCCTGCCGCCGGAGGGCGCCAGCGCGATCGTCTTCCGTGACACCGAGCACGCGGCCGAGCTCGCTGCGGCACAAGGAATCCGGTCTGCCGACTTATTGCGGTCCGGGATTGTCGACATCGTCGTCGCGGAGCATCCCGATGCCGCCGACGAGCCGGTCGAGTTCGCGCAGCGACTGTCGCTGGCCATCGCCGCCGAGGTGCAGGCGCTGCGCGAGCTCCCCGCCGCCGAGCGGCTGGCCGCGCGATTGCGGCGCTACCGGCGCGTGGGTTTGCCTGAGACTCGTCGCGACACGTAACACACGCACACGAAACGCCCATGTGGCTGTGCGTGGTTTACGTCTCGCGGAACCGCTCGGCCCTACATCGTGTCTTATGCCCATGGACAACGCCTTCGTGGGCAGCGAAGCTCTGCGCAACAGGAAACTGACCCGGTATCAGCTGCGGGCCGGGTTCCGCGCCGTTTACCCCGATATCTACCTGCCGCGTCATGCACTGCCGTCGCTGCGAATGCGTTCGGAGGCCGCGTGGCTGTGGTCGGGTCGGCGGGGTGTGCTGGCCGGGCTCGCAGCGGCAGCGCTGCACGGCGCGAATTGGATCGACGACGATGAGCCGGTCGAATTGATTTGGCGCAATCGACATGCCCCCAAGGACATCGTGACCCGCGATCAGCGCCTTAACGGGAGCGAGATCACGGGCGTCGCGGGCCTACCTGTCACCACCGCAGCGCGAACGGCGTTCGATTTGGCTCGGCGGCTCCCCACCGGAGCAGCGGTCGCACGGCTCGACGCACTAATGCGCGCCAAGCCGTTCTCGGCCGAGGACGTGCTGTTGCTGGCCAAACAGCACCCGGGCGTTCGCGGTCTACGGCGGCTTCGGGAGGCGCTTCCGCTAATCGACGCCGGCGCGGCGTCCCCCAAGGAGACCTGGCTCCGATTGTTGATCGTCGGCGCTGGGCTGCCAGCTCCCGAGACGCAGATTCCGGTGGTCGTGCACTACCGCACCGTGGGCGTGCTCGACATGGGCTGGGCTCGCTTCAAAGTAGCCGCCGAGTACGACGGCGATCAACACCGCACGAGCCGACGCCAATACGTGCGAGACATCAAGCGGCTCAACGAGTTAGCGGAGTGCGGCTGGATCGTCGTGCGAGTGGTAGTCGAAGATCGACCGGAAGACGTGATACGTAGGGTCCGCGAGGCGCTCCTCCGCCGCGGATACCGCGACACGTAACACACGCACACGAAACGCCGACGCGCGTGCGCCTGGTTTACGTTTCGCCGCGGGTGACGCGGCCTGCGACGCGAGGGCGCGCTCCTCCCACAGCCACAGGCGACAATCAGGCAAAATAGGCGGCATGGACACAGGAGCTAGCTCACCGCGGGTCTTGGTCGTGGACGACGACTCCGATGTACTCGCGTCGCTGGAACGTGGCCTGCGGCTGTCCGGATTCGAGGTGTCGACTGCGGTCGATGGCGCCGAGGCATTGCGCAGCGCCACCGAGACGCGCCCGGACGCGATCGTGCTCGACATCAACATGCCGGTGCTGGACGGCGTCAGCGTCGTCACGGCGCTGCGCGCCATGGATAACGACGTCCCGGTCTGTGTGCTGTCCGCCCGCAGCTCGGTAGACGATCGCGTGGCGGGCCTGGAAGCCGGGGCCGACGACTACCTGGTCAAACCCTTCGTGCTGGCCGAGCTGGTCGCGCGGGTCAAGGCGCTGCTGCGCCGCCGCGGCGCGACCGCCACGTCCTCCTCGGAAACGATCGCGGTCGGGCCGCTGGAAGTCGATATCCCGGGCCGGCGTGCCCGGGTCAACGGCGTCGACGTCGACCTGACCAAGCGGGAGTTCGACCTGCTGGCGGTGCTCGCCGAGCACAAGACGGCGGTGCTGTCCCGCGCGCAGCTGCTCGAGCTGGTGTGGGGTTACGACTTCGCCGCCGACACCAACGTCGTCGACGTGTTCATCGGATACCTGCGCCGCAAGCTGGAGGCGAACGGCGGCCCCCGGCTGCTGCACACCGTGCGCGGGGTGGGATTCGTACTGCGCGTGCAGTAACCAGGTCGACCGGCCATGAACTTCCTGTCCCGGATCCTGACCCGCACGCCATCGCTGCGGGCCCGGGTCGCGGTGGCGACGGCCATCGGCACCGCCATCGTGGTGCTCATCGCCGGCGCGGTCGTGTGGTTCGGCATCACCAGCGCCTGGAAGGAGCGCCTGGATCGCCGCCTGGACGAGGCGGCGGGTTTCGCCACGCCCTTCCTGCCGCGCGGGCTCGGCGACATCCCGCGCACCCCCAACAACCAGGACACCGTCATTACCGTCCGGCACGACGGCCAGGTCATGTCCAACTCGGACATCACACTGCCGCCGCTGGATGTGGGCTATGCCGACACCTACATCAACGGGGTGCGCTATCGCGTGCGAACCCTGGAGGTCCGCACTCCGCAGCCGGCGATGGTGGCCGTCGGCGCGACGTACGACGACACGATCGCCCAGACCAACAACCTGCATCGCCGGGTGATCCTGATCTGCGGGCTCTCGATCGGCGCGGCCGGGGTATTCGCTTGGCTGCTGGCGGCTTTCGCGGTGCGACCGTTCAAACGCCTGGCCCAGCAAGCCCGCTCGATCGACGCCGACGAGCGGCCGCAGGTTTCGGTGCGCGGCGCCAGTGAGGCCGTCGAGATCGCCGAGGCCATGCAAGGCATGCTGCAGCGCATCTGGACTGAACAGGACCGGACCAAGGACGCACTCGCGTCGGCCCGCGACTTCGCGGCGGTGTCCTCGCACGAACTGCGCACCCCGTTGACTGCGATGCGCACCAACCTCGAAGTGCTGTCCACCCTGGACATGCCGGACGAACAGCGCAAAGAAGTGCTCAGCGACGTCGTCCGCACCCAGTCCCGAATCGAGGCCACGTTGACCGCTCTGGAACGGTTGGCCCAGGGCGAACTGTCGACGGCCGACGATCACGTGCCCGTCGATATCACCGAGCTGCTCGACCGGGCGGCCCATGACGCCACCCGGATCTATCCCGGGGTCGACGTCTCGCTGGTGCCCTCACCCACCTGCATCATCGTCGGGCTACCGGCCGGATTGCGGCTCACCGTCGACAACGCGATCGCCAACGCCGTCAAGCATGGCGGTGCCACCCAGGTCCGGCTGTCGGCGGTCAGCTCGCGCGCAGGCGTGGAGATCGCCATCGACGACAACGGCACCGGCGTGCCCGAGGATGAGCGCCAGGTGGTGTTCGACCGGTTCTCCCGTGGATCGACGGCCTCCCATTCCGGGTCGGGCCTGGGGCTGGCGCTGGTGGCCCAGCAGGCCCAGCTGCACCGTGGAACCGCGGCGCTGGAGAGCAGCCCCCTGGGTGGGGCGCGGCTGGTGCTTCGGCTACCGGGCCCGAGCTAGCGCCGCCGCGGGTTGTCCGGGCCGTCACGCCACGGCGTGAAACCGGCCTGCTCCGCGGACTTTTCGTCGGTGAACCAGACTTGGGCGGCAGTGGAATCGTAGATCGGGTCGTCGGGGGTGACGTAAACCCTGCCGTCCGCGAGGGCTTTGACCAGATATCCGGCCGGCCCCCCGCCATCGGGGGCGGCGTCCGCGGAGCCCGGACCATACGGCCCTCGCGGCGACACCGTAATCCTGGTGGTCGGCGACCCTTTGGTGACCGGGATCTTGGTGGTGCGCTTCTCGGTGACCGGGATCTTGGTGGTGCGCTTCTCGGTGACCGGGATCGTGGTGGTCGCGGGCTCGGGCGCCGCAGGCCCCTTTCGTGACTTCGGCACCGCCGCTTGGCTTTTGGTCGCGGCAAGCCTCAGTGCGAGCGTCAACACCAACCCCAGCCCGAAGGACAGGGTGAAAATCCACCAGTGCACGTGGCTCATCGCCGCGCTGCCTTCCAACGGTTGAGCAATCCGGCAATCACCCGGGCGACCACCGAGCCCGCCACGAAAGCGAACAGGTACCACACCCATTGAATGACGAAGTCCATGTCGAATCTCCTTAGCTGACCACGATTTCGACCCGGCGGTTCTGGGCGCGGCCGTCGTCGGTGCCGTTGGAGGCGATCGGGTTGGCCGACCCGAGGCCGTTGGCGCTCAAGCGGTCAGCGGGCACCCCGTGAGACTCCAAGAAGCCCACGACCGTTTGCGCGCGCTCTTGGCTCAACGGGATGTTGACGCTCGCACTGCCGGTGCTGTCGGCGTAGCCGTTGACGGCCGCATGTGCGTTCGGGCACGCGGCGAGTTTGTCCGCGACGCGGGTCAGGACCTGTTCGTCGGCTGCGGTCAGAGTGGCGAGGTTCGAGTCGAACGTGAGCGCGCCGTCGGTCAGGGTGTTGATCGCCGATTCCAGGTTGGTGCACGACGCGGCGGCGGTGGGCGACGGCGACGCCGCCGGTGCGTTAACCGCAAGATTGTCAACGATGTTCATGGTGGACCAGATGCGCTTGGCATCGGTGTCGACGGTGTTCTTCTGGTCGGCCGATACCGCGGTCCCCGCCAGCGTGATGGTGTTCCCGCTCACCGTGACGGCGAAGTCGGCGATCGAGGCGCTGTCGGAGAACACCGGCTTGGCCTTCGCGAAATCGAGCGCGTCGACTGCGGGATCGATGCGGATCTGGTCGACGATGTCGACGCCCGGACCCAGCGCGTCGCCCAGCACCTTCAGCAATTCCGCCTTGGCGGGCTCGTCGGGGAACTCTCCGGTCAGCACGACCCTGTTGCCGTTGCGTGCCATGACGAACGGCGCCAACGAAATCCCCGCCGCACCAGCGCTGGTCGTGGGCGCCGACGACACATGGCCGGACCCGGATCGCACCGACAGCTCGTGGCCGATCGCGGCCAGCAGAAGCGGAATCACCACCAGGGCGATCAGCCAGGGCAGGCCGAGCCGTTTGACGCTCACGACGACCCTCCCTCATGCCGGCGATATGCAGCCTACCGATTCACCGCCTCGGGAGTCGGGCACACTGGAGCGATGGCCAACGGCAGTAAACCGACCGACAGCGAGACCCTCGGGGTCATCCGTGATCTGGTCGCCGAGGAAAAGGACCTGCGGGCCCAGCTGCAAAGCGGGGACATCGACACGTCGGAGGAACATGAGCGCCTCCGGCGGGTTGAGGTGGAACTCGACCAGTGCTGGGACCTGCTGCGGCAGCGCCGGGCACTGCGCGAGACCGGCGCCGACCCGCGAGAGGCGCAGGTGCGTCCGCCCGGCGAGGTCGAGGGCTACCTGAGCTGAGCGACCACGCGACCGACTCGGACGACTTGGATGCCTTCGACGCCATAGTCATCGGGGGCGGGCACAACGGCCTCGTCGCGGCCGCCTACCTGGCCCGTGCGGGCCTTCGGGTCCGCCTGCTGGAACGGCTCGACCACACTGGCGGTGCGGCCGTCTCGGCGCAAGCCTTCGACGGTGTGGGCGTCCGGGTATCGCGCTACTCCTACCTGGTCAGCCTGCTGCCGCCGGGCATCGTCAAGGATCTTGGCGCCGGCGTGCGACTGGCTCGGCGGCCGTTTTCGTCGTACACCCCCGACCCCGCCGCCGGGGGCCGCAGCGGCCTGCTGAACGGGTCGGCCGCGAGCACCTTCGCGGGCATCGGGGCCGCCGGGGACGCGCAAGGGTTCGCCGACTTCTACCAACGCTGCCGGCTGGTCACCGAAAAACTGTGGCCCACCATGCTCGAACCGCTTCGCACCCGCGACGACGCCCGCCGGCAGGTGGTGGGAGGCGACCGCGCGGCGGCGGCCGCGTGGCACGCCATGATCGAGGACCCGATCGGACACGCCATCGCCGACGCGGTGCGCCACGACGTGGTGCGCGGGGTGATCGCGACCGACGCGCTGATCGGCACCTTCGCCCGCCTCGACGATCCCGCGCTGACGCAAAATGTCTGCTTCCTGTATCACGTCCTCGGTGGGGGCACCGGAGACTGGGACGTCCCGATCGGCGGCATGGGCGCGGTAACCACCGCCCTGGCGGCGGCGGCCGTCCGTCACGGTGCCGAAATCGCCACCGGCGCAGAGGTTTACGCCGTCGACCCCAGCGGCGAAGTGCGCTATCGCAGCGGCGGGGACGACCACCTGATCCGGGCCCGCTTCGTCCTGGCCGGCGTCACACCGACCGTCCTGGCCGAATTGCTCGGCGACGCCCCTCCGCCGGCGGCCGGGGGCGCCCAGGTCAAGGTGAACATGGTGCTGGCACGGCTACCTCGGCTACGCGACCGCGCGGTCAGCCCCGAACAGGCATTCGCCGGCACGTTTCACGTCAACGAGACGTGGACGCAACTGGATACGGCCTACTCACAGGCCGCCGCGGGCCGGCCGCCGAATCCGCTTCCGTGCGAGGCTTATTGCCACTCGCTGACCGATCCCAGCATCCTGTCAGCCGGGCTACGGGGCACCGGTGCGCAGACGATGACCGTGTTCGGCTTGCACACCCCGCACGCGCTGTTCGACGGCGCCGACTCCGATGGGCTTCGTGACCAGCTGACCGACGACGTGCTGGCATCGCTGAATTCCGTTCTGGCCGAACCGATTCAAGACCTGTTGTTGGCCGACGTGGACGGCCGCCCGTGCCTGGAGACCACGACCACGCTGGATCTGGAGCGCACCTTGGGCATGAGCGGCGGCAACATCTTCCACGGCGGCCTGGCCTGGCCCTTCGCCGACGACGATGACCCGCTGGACACCCCGGCGCGGCAATGGGGCGTGGCCACCGCGCACGAACGAATCATGCTGTGCGGCTCGGGGACTCGCCGCGGTGGTGCGGTGTCGGGCATCGGCGGGCACAACGCCGCGATGGCGGTGCTGGCGTCGCTCGAATAGCTCTTACTTGCGCGCGTCGATGCCGACGTAGTCGCGCTCGGTGTAGCCGGTGTAGATCTGGCGCGGCCGGCCGATCTTGCTGTCGCCCTCGTCGTGCATCTCGCGCCAGTGCGCGATCCACCCGGGCAGCCGGCCCAGCGCGAACAGGACGGTGAACATCCGGGTCGGGAAGCCCAGCGCCCGGTAGATCAGGCCGGTGTAGAAGTCCACGTTGGGGTAGAGCTTGCGCTCGATGAAGTAGTCGTCGGTGAGCGCCGCCTCTTCGAGCTGCTTGGCGATGTCCAGCAGGTCGTCGTCGCCGCCGAGCTTGGCCAGGATCTTGTCGGCCTGCTCCTTGACGATGCGGGCGCGCGGATCGTAGTTCTTGTACACGCGGTGACCGAAGCCCATCAGCTTCACGCCGGCTTCGCGGTTCTTGACCTTGCGTACGAATTCGCTGACGTCGTCGTCGCTCTGGCGGATCTTCTCGAGCATCTCGAGCACCGCCTGGTTGGCGCCGCCGTGCAGCGGCCCCCACAGCGCGTTGATGCCACCGGAGATGGAGGTGAACAGGTTGGCCTGCGACGACCCGACCAGCCGGACCGTCGACGTCGAACAGTTCTGCTCGTGGTCGGCGTGCAGGATGAGCAGCATGTCCAGCGCCCGCACGATCTCGGGATCCGCCTGGTAGGGCTCCGCGGGCAGCCCGAATGTCATCCGCAGGAAGTTCTCCACCAGCGACAGCGAGTTCTCCGGGTAGAGGAAGGGCTGACCAACCGACTTCTTATAGGCGTAGGCGGCGATGGTCGGCAGCTTGGCCAGCAGCCGGATCGTCGACAGCTCGACGTCCTCGCTGTCCATCGGGTCAAGAGAATCGGGATAGTACGCCGAGAGCGCGTTGACGGCGCTGGACAACACCGGCATCGGATGGGCGTTGCGCGGGAAGCCGTCGAAGAACCGCTTGAGGTCCTCGTGCAGCATGGTGTGCAGCTGGATCCGCTTGGTAAAGTCGGCGAGCTGCTCCTTGTTGGGCAGTTCGCCGTAGATCAAGAGGTAGCTCACCTCGATGAAGGTCGACTTCTCGGCGAGCTGCTCGATCGGGATGCCGCGGTAGCGCAGGATGCCCGCGTCGCCGTCGATGTAGGTGATGGAGCTCTTGCACGCGGCGGTGTTGACGAAGCCGTTGTCGAACGTGGTGTAGCCGGTCTTGGACAACAGGGAGCCCAGCGCAATGCCGTCAGCGCCTTCGGTGGCTTTGACGATCTGCAGGTCGGTATCGCCGCCCGGGTACTTCAAAGTGGCGGTGTCATCGGTGTCTGCCACGAGAACCCCTTTGCGCTCTGGCTGGTATGGCTGCTGACTTGGTGCTTACTGCAAAAGGTAGTCGTTATGACGACGAGGCGCCTGCGCGGGGTCGAGTCTGCGAAACTTGCACGGGTTTTCACCAGGCAATTCGGCGACGATCTCGGCAGCTTGCGGCCTTCGCCAAACCGCATTCCGCGCGCGGTCTTGGAACGTATGCTGGTGAACCACCACCTCCCCGGGGAGACGGGACCCGGGAGGGTCGAATGACCGCAGCGACCCCGTGCCGTACGTGCGGCATCGAGCCCAGCGAGGGCGCGCGGTTCTGTGACGGCTGTGGGACACGCATCGCGGCGACAGATGTTCAATACCGCGCTGGTGGGCGTGTGGAGCCGAGGCTGGTCGGGCGGCACTGGGAGATGACCGCCGTCGAGGACCTGTTGGACCGCGCCCTGACCGGTTGCGGCCGGGTGGTCGGCGTGGTGGGGCCATCCGGCATCGGCAAGAGCCGGCTGGCGCGCGACGTGGCGGCACTGGCTCGCCGGCGCAACGTGGAGGTGTTCTCCACCTTCTGCGAATCGCACGCCACCGACGTTTCGTTCCGCGTCGTGGCCCGGCTGCTGCGCGCCGCCTTCGGGGTCGAAGACCGTGACGCCGCGGGGGCCCGCGCGCGGATCCGCGGCCTGGTTCGCGACGCAGACCCCGAGGACCTCGCACTGCTCGATGACCTGCTCGCCATCACCGATCCCGACGCCGAACCGCCCACGATCGCCCCGGACGCCCGACGGCGGCGACTGACCGCGCTGATCAATGCCGCATCCCTGGCCCGGCAAGCCCCGACGGTCTACGTCATCGAGGACGCGCATTGGATCGATGGGGTCAGCGAATCGATGCTGGCCGACTTCGTGACCATGATCGCGCACACGCCGTCGCTGGTGCTTGTCACCTACCGTCCCGAATATCGGGGCGCGTTGATCCGAGTGGCCGACGCCTACACCGTTGCCCTTGCGCCGCTCAGTGATTCAGAAACCGCGGCGCTGGTCTGCGAGTCGCTCGGTGACGACCCGTCGGTGGGCGAACTGGGCCACAAAATCGCCCAACGGGCCGGCGGGAATCCGTTTTTCGCCGAAGAGATCGTGCGCGAGCTGGCCGAGCGCGGCGTGCTGCAGGGGCGAACCGGCGCCCATACCTCAACCGCAGATCCCGACGAGGCCACCGTGCCCGCCACCTTGCAGGCGACCGTCGGCGCCCGCATCGACCGACTCGACCCGAACGCCAAGCAAACGCTGAGCGCGGCGGCGGTCATCGGTTCGCGGTTCGGCCTCGACCTTCTCACCGTCCTGGTGGGCCAACCGATGACCACCGCCTTATTGGCAGCCCAAGTCATCGACCAGGTCAGCTTCACCGGGCAACCCGAGTACGCATTTCACCACCCGCTGATCCGCGCCGTGGCCTACGAATCACAACCGAAATCCGATCGGGCCGAGCTACACGGGCGCGTCGCGGCCGCGATGGAATCAGGTGACCGGGCGGAGGAGAACGCGTCCTTGATCGCCGAGCACCTGGAGGCCGCCGGTGATGTGCACCGCGCCTACAGCTGGCACATGCGCGCCGCGACGTGGGCCACCAACCGCGACATCAACGCCGCGCGGCTGGGCTGGAAGCGCGCCCAACGGATCGCCGATGCCCTACCCGCCACCGACCCGAACCGAACCGCCATGCGCATCGCCCCGCGCACCATGCTCTGCGGCACCGCCTATCGAGTCCATGAGCCGGTGGCCGGCAATCGCTTTGACGAATTGCGGGATTTGTGTGTCGCCGTCGGGGATAAGGCGTCACTGGCCATCGCAATGGCCGCGCTGGTGATGGATGAGGCCTGGCTCCGCAGGGCGTCCCAACTGGCATCGGAAACCTGGTTCCTCATCGAGTCGGTCGGTGATCCGGCCTTGACGGTGGGGCTGTCCACCGTGCTATTGCGCGCCAAGATCGAAAGCGGCGGATGGCTTGACATCCTGCGCTGGTCGCAGCGGGTCATCGAGCTGGCCGACGGTGATCCCGCCAAAGGCAACTTCGGTTTCGGGTCTCCGCTGGCGGCCGCGTTTGCGGCTCGGGGTCAGGCCCGCTATTGCCTGGGTCACTCCGGATGGCGCGACGACCTGTACCGCGCCATCGACCTGGCCCGTAGCTCCGACACCCTGTCTTACGCCGGGGTCGTCACTTACTCCTACCTGCCGGCAATACCATTCGGCGTCTTGGTTACCGACGAGCGCGCGGAGCGCGAGATCGACGACGCCCTGTGCATTGCCGGCCGATCCGGTGACGACGTCGCGGTCGCCCTGTCCAGGATGGCCCTGGGCATTGCGCTGGTGCACCGTCCGACAGATCCCGAGCGTGAGCGCGGACAAAAGCTGCTGGCCGAGGTCGGTGACGTGTTGCGTCGGGGCTACCTTTTGTGCGATCTGCCGCTGGTAAACGCGTACTTGGCGCGTGAGCGGTTCCGGCGCGGCGATCATGACGAGGCCCTGGCGCTGATTCGCGCCGCCGCCGACGAGCCGTTCCGCGAGATCCAACTGACGGCGTGGGGCATTCCGGTCACGGGCATTCTGGTGGAGACACTGCTCGAGCGCGGGACCGAGGCTGACGTCGCCGAAGCCGAGGCCGCAGTCGAGCGCTTGGCGACCGCCCCGGCGAACGACGGTCTGGTGATACGTGACATTTGGTTGCTGCGGTTGTGGGCGCTACTGGCGCGGGCTCGCGGCGACGACGCCCGCTATCGCGGATACCGGGATCGCTATCGCGAGATGGCGAAAACGCTTGGCTCCGAAGGGCATATCGCCTGGGCCGAGGTGATGCCATGACAGCGTGGATGCTGAGCGGACCGGGTTGTGACGCGCACGTCAGGCCTCAGCGGAATCGGCTGCCGCGTTTATCGCCCTCGCCAGATCCCGCGCCTCAGCCGGCGTAACGATCGGAGTACCGGGGCAGTCAATAATGATCTCCCGCAAGGTGTTTCCATTGGCATGCTGCAGGCCGACCACCGAAATCACCGTCTCGGTGCCTCGCCCGCGGTCGGTGGTGTGCTTGATTCTCCACTTGGGGCCGTCGAATACCCTGAAGCCTCCTGCGATGTCGTCCCATTCGCCGACGCGGATTGCCTGAGCCGGTGGTGCCACGTTGGGTTCCATGGCTAGATCATTTCCGCGAGCGCTCGCTCAGTCTTGCGTAGTCCACTACTTGAATGCGATCGGCTTGCCACGCAAAGACGATGCGCCGGAACTGTGTTGACGATGAATCGTGCCGCTCGGGTTCAACGGTCTCCATTTACTAGGGCTGCAGGCGCTCCACCCGATCGCCGATGACCCGGATGCGGTTGTGCAGTCGGTTTTCCCGGCCCTGCCAAAACTCGACGAGCTCCGGCGCGATGAGATAGCCGCCCCAGCCCGGCGGCACCGGAACCTGGTCGCGGTCGGCGAAGCGCGCGGTCACGTCAGCCAGTTGCTCGAGTAGGGCCGCTCGCGACGCGACCGGTTGCGACTGGTGCGACGCCCAGGCGCCCAGCTGCGAACCGCGCGGCCGCTTGGACCAGTAGTCCTCGGTGACCTGCGCCGCGACCTTGCGCACCGGGCCCCGGATGTGGACCTGACGGCCAAGCTGGTACCAGGGAAACGTCGCCGAGGCGTACGGCGTGGCCGCGAGATCATCGGCCTTGGCCGAGTCGTAGTTGCTGAAAAAAGTGATCCCGGTCTCATCCACGCTCTTGCACAGCACCGACCGGCTGGCCGGCCTGCCGTCGGCGGTGACGGTAGCCAGCACCAACGCGTTGGGTTCGGCGACGCCCGACCGCTCGGCATCGTCGACCCATTTGCGCAACAACGAAACCCAGCCGTCACTGAGCCAATCCGCGTCCAGATCTGGACTGCCGTCTTTTTCCACTGACCCGTACTCCACACGCATTTTTTGCAGGTGCTCGCTGTCTGGTCCTGCCATCGCGCCAACGCTACCGGCGCTTGCTACCGGCCGGTAGCGTCTGCCCGATCAGGGGGTGCAAGAATTTTCCCATGACTGTGGTTCCCGAAGACTTCGTCCCCGGCCTCGAAGGCGTGGTCGCCTTCACCACGGAAATCGCCGAACCGGATAAAGACGGCGGTGCGCTGCGGTATCGCGGTGTCGACATCGAAGACCTGGTGACCCAGCAGGTCACCTTCGGCGACGTGTGGGCGCTGCTGGTCGACGGCAAGTTCGGCCACGGGCTGCCGCCCGCCGAGCCGTTTCCGCTGCCCATCCACACCGGGGACGTCCGCGTCGACGTGCAGGCGGGCTTGGCCATGCTGGCCCCGATCTGGGGGTACAAGCCGCTGCTGGACACCCCGGAACCCACGGCCCGCGACCAGCTGGCCCGAGCCTCGGTGATGGCGCTGTCCTACGTCGCGCAGTCCGCGCGCGGCATCTACCAGCCTGCCGTCCCGCAGCGGGTCATCGACGAATGCGAGACAGTCACCGCCCGTTTCATGACGCGCTGGCAGGGCGAGCCGGACCCACGGCACGTCGAAGCGATTGACGCGTACTGGGTCTCGGCCGCCGAGCACGGCATGAACGCCTCGACGTTCACCGCCCGGGTAATCGCCTCGACCGGCGCCGACGTGGCGGCCGCGCTGTCGGGGGCGATCGGCGCGATGAGCGGTCCGCTGCACGGCGGGGCGCCGGCGCGGGTGCTGCCGATGATCGAAGAAGTCGAGCGCACCGGCGACGCGCGTGGCCTTGTGAAGAAGATCCTGGACGACGGCGACAAGCTGATGGGCTTCGGGCACCGGGTCTACCGCGCCGAGGACCCGCGGGCCCGGGTGCTGCGCGCCACCGCGGAACGGCTGGGCGCGCCGCGCCACGAGGTGGCCGTCGCGCTGGAGCAGGCCGCCCTGGCCGAGCTGCGCGAGCGCCGTCCGGACCGGGCCATCGAGACCAATGTCGAGTTCTGGGCTGCGGTAATGCTCGACTTTGCCCGGGTACCGGCGAACATGATGCCGGCGATGTTCACCTGCGGCCGTACCGCGGGGTGGTGCGCCCACATTCTCGAGCAGAAGCGGCTGGGCAAGCTGGTCCGGCCGTCGGCCATCTACGTGGGCCCGGGTCCGCGCAGCCCGGAATCCGTCGATGGCTGGAATCGCAACCTCACCAACGCCTGAGCCGTCTAGTTGTCGGTACCCGGCGATTTAATGGTTGCCGTCGCGATGAGTTTTCGTCGCGCAAGCAGTCATAAGTCGTGAACCTGCCCGCCCCTGGGCAGGTTCAGGGAACCGAAAAAGGAGTGCCCAGCATGGCGATCAACATCGAACCCGCACTGTCCCCGCACCTGGTGGTCGACGATGCCGCCGCGGCAATCGACTTCTACACCAAGGCTTTCGGGGCCGAGGAAATAGGGCGGGTGCCGCGCCCCGACGGCAAACTGGTGCACGCCGCGGTGCGCATCAACGGCTTCACGGTGATGCTCAACGACGACTTTCCGGAGGTGTGCGGTGGCAAGTCGATGACGCCCACGTCGCTCGGCGGCACCCCCGTCACGATCCACCTGACGGTCACCGACGTCGACGCCGCCTTCCAGCGCGCGCTGAATGCCGGTGCCACCGTGGTGACGCCGTTGGAGGACCAATTCTGGGGCGACCGGTACGGCATGGTCGCCGACCCGTTCGGCCACCATTGGTCATTGGGGCAGCCGGTCCGCGAGGTCAGCATGGACGAGATCGCGGCGGCGATGTCCGGGCAAGGCGCCGGTTAGCCGAGCAACCGATCCAGCAGCCGGCGTCGCGGCGGCGGCGCCGGGTCTGCGGCGGCCGCGGCCGCGAGCATGGCGGAAACGTCGGTGAACCTGTTTCGGGGCCGGCCCTCATCGCTGCCGCGCGCAATCTCGGCGGCATCGATGGCGCGCCATCCGGCCGCGTCGATCGCGTCGGGCCGACGGTCGTGCACCAGAGTGGCCAGCGCCGCGGGCTTGGCCACCGGATCGGTCAGCTTGCCGGCGTTGAAATCGCCGACCATGGCCTGCACGGTCTCGAGCGAGCAGGACTTGTTGGTGCCGATGAATCCGCTCGGGCCCCGCTTGATCCAGCCCGCGACATACGTGCCGGGCGCCGGTTCACCGGAGGCAGGGTCGACGACGCGACCCCCGTCGTTCGGTACGACGGCCGATGACTCGTCATAAGGAAGATCGCGAATCGGCTTGCCGCGGTAGCCAATCGACGTCAACACCAGACCCGTTTCCAGAAGGCGCGTCTCGTCGGTGCCGGTGACCGAGAACTCCATACCGGTGACCCGCCGGTCGCCCAGCGCCCGACTCGGGGTGAGCCGATACGCCAGCCTGATTCGCGGTCGGTCCGGCGGCGATGAGTCATCGCCGAGCGTGCTCAAGATTTCCAGCTTGCGCTTGGTCGACGGGTCCGAGGCCGTCGCGAGATCGCGGGCCACAAGCTGATGGTCGGCCGCGTTGAGCACCACCTCCGAGCCGCCGGTGAGCCCGATCAACTCGGGCAGCGTGAACGCCGACTCGGCGGGTCCACGCCGGGCGGCGATCACCACCTCGCGCACCGCCGACTTCCGCAGGACCGCCAGCGCGTGGTCGGCGATGTCGGTGCGGGCCAGGTCGTCGGGATCCGAGGTGAGCAACCGAGCGACGTCCAGGGCGACGTTGCCGTTGCCGACGATCACCACCCGCTCGTGGCTGAGATCGACTGGCAGATCGGCGAAGTCGGGATGGCCGTTGATCCACGCGACCATCTCGGTCGCGGTTCCAGTCCCCGGCAGGCCCATGCCCTCGATGTCCAGCCGCCGGTCATCGGGGGCGCCGACGGCGTACAGCACGGCGTGGTGGTGAGCCAGCAGGTCCGCGTGGCTCAGGTGGTTGCCGACCTCGACGTTGAGAAAGAACCGGAACCTGCGATCGGCGGCGACCTTGTCGAAGAGCCGGGTCACCCTCTTGGTGTTCTGGTGATCCGGTGCCACCCCGGCGCGCACCAAACCGTAAGGCGTCGGGAGCTTTTCGAAAACGTTGACGCGGACGCCGTGTTGGGTGAGCAGCTCGTCGGCGGCATACATCGCCGCGGGACCAGATCCGACGATCGCCACGGTCAGTGGCCTGCGACGGGCACGCACCTCGGCGGCAGGGATCACCGCCGCCAGCTTCGACGTCGGCGGCAGCTTCTCGCCGGCAGGCCGGTCCGGGTAGAACGACGCGTTGATCTCGACGAAAGGCAACTGCTTGACGTCGAGCCGGGTGTCGGGGGCGATCGCGCCGACGGGGCAGGCACTCACGCAGGCACCGCAATCCACACACGCCACCGGATCGATGTAAAGCATCTCCGACGTGGCGAAGCCGGGCTCATCCGGTGTCGGGTGGATGCAGTTCACCGGGCACGCGAAAACACAGGACCCGTCGTTACAGCACGACTGGGTGATTACGTGCGGCATAAAGGAACTCGCAGTGGCTACGCGGCCGGCACCGCGGCCAGGTGCTGGCGCTGCGGCTGGCTGCGGTAACGCGACGGCTTGCCGTTGATCCTGCACAGGCGCCACATCAACCGCGCCGAGCGCGACTCCATCAAGCCGGTGTCGTAAGCCAGCATCCGCACATCGCCGAACATATCGCTGAGCCACTTACGCGATTCCGGCGAGCGGAAGAACAGTTCCTTCTTCACCTCGCGGGGAATGTCGAATTCGCGCCAGAAGGCCTTGGGCGGCACCACGATTGCACGGCACAAGGCCTTCATGGTCAGCGGCAGGTACAGCGCGGTCCAGAACCGCTGCCGCTTGGTCAATTCCGGTACTCGCTTGCGCAGGAACTCGTGCGCGAACGAAATGTGGCGGGCTTCCTCGGCCACGTGAATGGCCATCACCCGCTCCATGATGGGGTGCAGCGACTTGCCTTCGCGCAGAACGTTTTTCTGCGTGTGGTCGATGGGCTCCTCGCCGGCGAGCACGCCGATGAAGAACGCCACCGGCAGCGGGCCTGCCACCAGCGGAACCAGCGGCGAGAGCCACTTGAGCGTCCGCGGCATGCCCGGCACGTCGGCACCGATGCGATTGACCATCTCCTGGAACATCATGGTGTGGTTGCACTCTTCAACCGACTCGTGCAGGCAGTACCGGTACTCCGGCGACCCGTTGGGCACCCAGAACGTGTAGTTCATCAGGCCACGAATCAGGATCGATTCGAAGTGCAGACCCACCTTGGCCACGTTGGCCTGGCGCCACATCCCGATCTTGATCTTGCGCTCATCGGACTGCGCCAGATACCAGGGGTGGCGGCCCAGCGGGTCGGTCGTCGGCAAAATCCACCGCGGATCGTTTTCCGTGACGGCGAATTCTGGCGAATCCCAGTCGATGTCGGTGTACGGATTGAAGTTACGCCGCACCGACCCCTCGGACAGTGTGGCAAGCATGTCGACGTATTCGGCATCGTCGCGCACTTCCATCTTGCTGCGCCAACGCCGGACCAATCGCGTCCTGGCCATATCCATAGCCTCCCCAACGAGGTTTACATTTGGACGTGCTATGTCCAGACAGTACCGCAGGTACCGGATAATTCCTAGACCCCTTCCGGGCGGTGTGACCTGACCGGTGGTCATGAAATTTTTATGCCCTAGATCACACCTGGCGAAACGTCCGGCCGCACCCGAGCAGGCCTTTTGCCCCGGCGATGGGGGTCTGCAGCCGGGCCGCCGCACCGACCCGTCAGGTCGGCTCACTACCCTGATGAGCATGGCTGACCAGCTCCAGATCCCCGCTGACATCAAACCCCGCGACGGTCGCTTCGGGTGTGGCCCGTCGAAGGTCCGGCCCGAACAGCTGCAGGCGCTGACCACCACCGCCGCCCCGCTGTTCGGCACCTCGCACCGGCAGGCGCCGGTCAAGAATCTGGTGGGGCGGCTGCGGTCCGGGCTCGCCGATCTGTTTTCCGTGCCCGGTGGCTACGAGGTAATTCTGGGCAACGGCGGCGCGACCGCGTTCTGGGATGCCGCGGCCTTCGGCCTGATCGACAAGCGTTCGTTGCACCTGTCCTTCGGCGAGTTCAGCTCGAAGTTCGCCACCGCGGTCGCGAAGAACCCCTTCGTCGGCGATCCCGTCGTCATCAAAGCGGACGCCGGCAGCGCCCCCGAGCCGCAGAGCGACCCCTCGGTCGACGTGATCGCCTGGGCGCACAACGAGACGTCCACCGGGGTCGCGGTTCCCGTCGCCCGGCCCGCGGATTCCGGTGACGCCCTGATCGTCATCGACGCGACCTCGGGCGCCGGCGGGCTACCGGTCGACATCGCCGAGACCGACGCCTACTACTTCTCTCCGCAGAAGAATTTCGCCAGTGACGGCGGCCTCTGGCTGGCCATCATGAGCCCGGCGGCGCTGGCACGCGTCGAGTCCGTCGCCGCCTCCGGCCGCTGGGTCCCCGACTTCCTGTCGCTGCCGATCGCGGTGGAGAACAGCCTGAAGGACCAGACGTACAACACCCCGGCGGTCGGCACCCTGGCGCTGATGGCCGAGCAAGTCGACTGGATGCTGGGTAACGGCGGCCTGGATTGGGCCGTCAAACGCACCGCGGATTCGTCAGGCCGGCTGTACTCCTGGGCCGAGGAGCGGTCCTACACCACGCCATTCGTCACCGACGCGAAGCTGCGCTCGCAGGTGGTGGGCACCATCGACTTCGCCGACGAGGTCGACGCCGCGGCCGTGGCGAAGATCCTGCGGGCCAACGGCGTCGTCGATACCGAGCCGTACCGCAAACTCGGCCGCAACCAGCTGCGGGTGGGCATGTTCCCGGCGGTGGACCCCGACGACGTCAGCGCGCTCACCCAGTGCATCGACTGGGTCGTCGAACGCCTGTAATCGACTGGCAATCAGCACGCAACCGCACCGCGTGTCAGCACAGGTGACGGGCGTTTGCTGGGCTAAAGTGCGCTCGTGACGGGTCCGTCGCTGACCTGCACGGAGCCTGCGAGGAGATAACCATGCGGGAACTCAAAGTGGTTGGGCTGGATCCCGACAGCAAATATGTCATCTGCGAGGGTGACGATCCGGACGAGCAGTTCAAGCTGGCGGCCGACGACCGCCTGCGCGCGCTGCTCCGCGACGCAGCCCTGTCCTTCGAGCAACCGCAGCTCGAGATTGAAGTCACCAATATGCTGAGCCCCAAGGAAATTCAGGCCAAGATCCGGGCGGGCGCCTCCGTCGAGCAGGTCGCCGCGGCGTCAGGTTCGGAGGTCTCGCGGATCCGCCGCTTTGCCCACCCGGTGCTGCTGGAACGGTTCCGCGCCGCCGAGCTGGCAACCGCCGCACACCCGATGCTGGCCGACGGCCCCTCGGTGCTGACCCTGCTGGAGACGGTCAGCTCCGCGCTGGTGACCCGCGGCCTGAGTCACGACAAACTCAGCTGGGACGCCTGGCGCAACGAAGACAACCGATGGACGGTGCAACTCGCCTGGAAGGTCGGCCGCTCCGACAACCTCGCGCACTTCAGCTTCTGCCCGGGCGCCCACGGCGGGACGGTCACCGCCATCGACGACGCGGCCAGCGCGCTGATCGACCCCAGCTTCGAACTTCCGCTGCGCCCGGTGGCCCGCGTCGCCCACGTCGACTTCGAAGAGCCCGCCAAACCGCCCGTCGCACAGACGCCGGCGGCCGCCGAACCCGACGAAAAACCCGTGCACACCCGCCGGGGCAAGCCGGTCATCCCGGCGTGGGAAGACGTGCTGCTCGGCGTGCGCTCGGGCGGCCAGCGCTAGGCCGACGGTGGCGACCCGCTTCACCCGGCTACG